>NZ_CP128649.1 GCF_030644205.1 Mogibacterium neglectum | reverse complement strand
ATTGCCATATTGAAAAATCCTTTCAGCGTCGCAGACCGCACTAAAATAGATATACGAAGTGTGTCTATAAGTGCGCCCTTGCGGGATTTTTCAAAAGTATATACTTAACATATTTGACTTGTCAAATTTTATATTTTATAATTCTTTAACTTTAAAATAAGAAATAAAAGGTGACAAAAATGAGTAAAGATAAACTTGAAAAATTAAAAGAACGTGAACGTATTTTGAAAGAGCAGATTAAAAGAGAACAAGCAAAAATAAATGCTAGAAATCGTAAAGTTAGAACTAAAAGGTTAATTGAAGTGGGCGCTACATTAGAGACCGCATTAGGGGTAGAATTTCCAGAACCTAATGATCGTCAAAATCTATATGAAGCTTTAACTAAAATCAGAACAAATCAAAGTGGTTATGAATATAATTTAGCTAAAATGATTGTAAATGATATACGAAAAATACAAAAATAAAAAATCGGCTTATAAGCCGATTTAAATAATTAAATAAAAAATGTTTAAAAATAGAAATAAACTTAATGCAAATAGTCTGTTTTTACAATTAGGCATATTTTTTAATAAATAAATCATTGCAAGAACAGCTATAGGGGCAAAAACAAATGATGGTAGTAAATAGTTTGTATATTGATAATTTCTCATTTTTAACCAATTAACATAGGCAAGCCAAACAATATAGGCGGTTTCTATCGTAAATATTCCAATATTTTTTTTAGTCATTTTAATTACCATTTACTTATAGAAAGCACTTCGCTAATAGGTACACCTTGTACATAACGTGCATTTCTTTTTATGCGAACTTTAAGACCATGATTTTTACTTCCTCCTAATACACGTCCTATAATGTCATATGAAGCACCTATAATTCCTATAACAAGACCGAACGATGCTGGAGCCCCCGCAATTCCCACTATTATACCCGCAATTGTAGCTGCGGTAGCATGATCGCCACAATGTCTTTTTATAGTAGCATATGATATACGCAAGGTAACTATTCTTTTAGAAGCTCTTGCAACCGTATCTTGTGAATATAATTCTTTATACGAAATAATGTCATTCGTTATTGATGAATAGATACCTTTATCCGTTTTTATGAAATAATCTTTTTTACCTGTAGTTTGATTTATAATTTCAGTTCTATTGTTAGAAACTTTTTGAACTATAATACTAGTACTATTGTCAGAAATGATACATTTATTAGGAGAAATTGTAGAAATTTTTACTTGTGTATTATCAATATTAATTACTTTATCACTTGCATTTACTGACATAGATTGAAAAACAAACATAGTAGTAGTTAATATAAATATCATCAGCAATGATAATGTTTTACTATGATTTTTTTTAAATTTATAACCTACCATCTCGACCTCCTTTAATTGATATTAGCGTTGTTTTTTTATAATATTCATTAGAGTTTCTACTTAATTAACAACACAACTGAATTCTCATAAATTAGAACATTGGTATCATCTCCATAATTAGTTTTGTTTGATTAAATTTTAACATAAGGAGCACTTTATTGCAATTCTTGAAAATAGCCTATACTACGAATATTACAGGAATTAAACGGTATTGAATATTTAAGGTTCTATGTTATAATATCAATAACCAAGAAATGATATTAAGCGTCATGTATGCACGCAAAAGAAAAACCAGGAGTGCCAGCTCCTGGTTTTTCAATGTGCTAATTGTCATTATGATTACTATCTAGCCACTTGCAGATGTAGTGACCAGCTACTTCTGCTCCGACAGCAATAAGAAATGATATTAAGAATTTCATATATGCACCCCCTTTCCGTTGCCGGTCTAGGGAATGACAACGTGCTCATTTTAGCATAAAAATAGCGGATTATCGCTATTTGAATAATCCGCTGAATATCTTTGATAATTTCTTTTTATTATCTTCTCGCTCCTCTTCTGTGAATTTAGCTTTATCAGCTTCATTCTCGGCAAGTCTGTCGAGATCTGATTTAGATAACAGCTCACTGAATTCAGTTGATGTCCAATTACAATCACCTGTTTTAAAGTCTGGATGTCCAAGCAGATAATATGTACCATTTTCATTTTCCATCTGTTTCTGCCATATTTCTTTATGGCATTTAGGACAATATTTGCCTATCCTCTCCCAGCCTGTAACCTTTGCAATTCCTGTAACATTATCTTTTTTAATATGTTCTTTTTTAGGCTCTGATTTAAAAGTAAAAATATATCCAGCAACTTTAGGTCTACCACGCTGCCCTTTTTTCTTGTCAAAATAAGGTTCTACATTTAAACCTAGAAAATAAGGTGATAATTCCTGCAATGCTACTTTTAAAACTCTTTTATTTATATCGCTCAATGAATAAGATTTAGGAATATCTAAGTATTCTTTAAAATCGTTCAACCTCACTTTCCAGAACGGTTTATCATTATTACGGAACTCTCTTAATTTCTTATAAATTCCTTTAGAATACGAGGATTTAAGAGCTGTGCTTTCTTGTAATTCCAACGATGTATAACTATTGCTTAAACTATTTAAAAGATAGGCAAACTCCTCATTTACTTTAATTTCTAATTCGCCCTTTTCTCCATCAACTCTAAAAGTTGGAAATAAGACAAATTGAGTAAAACTTTTAGCACTATGCCTAATGGTAAAGTTTAAACTCATTAATTTTTTATTTGTATTCTCAACTTCGGCAAGAAACCTAGAATTATCAACACTTTTATAGTGTGATAACTGTTTTATATCATCAAGGTTTAATATTACCCTATTTGTTTTTTCATTTTGGCACTTATAACAGAGTGTTGTAAGTATATCTATTTCACTTGAATTGAATTTTCGAAGTGGTAAATCAATCAAATCATTATGAATATTTGCTATTTCATTAGCCATAAATTTAGCTCCCTAAAACTACTCCTTTATTAAAATATCGTTGAAGTTTAAATATTCCAAAATGTCTCTTTTAATCAAAATATCATAGAATATATAAGGCTTCAATAACTTTATGTCTTTTAATATTCCAAAATGTCCTTTTTAATCAAAATATCATAGAATATATAAGGCTTCAATAACTTTATGTCTTTTAATATTCCAAAATGTCCTTTTTAATATTCCAAAATGTCCTTTTTAATATTCCAAAATGTCCTTTTTAATATTCCAAAATGTCCTTTTTAATATAAATAAAAAATCGCTAATACCTTTTATAATACAGGACTATAGCGTTTCAAAAAATCTCCCTATAAAAGTAAATTATAAAAGTACTTATAAAAGTACTTATAAAGCGACTTCGTCCCAAAGTACTTTTTAAATTTCAAAGTCATCATCACGGCTTCGTTGAAGTTTTTTAGATGTGAATTCTGAAATTTTTTCTTTTTCCGATTGTTCTGCAGGTCTTTGTTCAAGCATTCTCTTTTGAAATTCGGATTGCTCTCTATCTAACTTTTCTTGTTGCTCACGTTCATTGCGCTCTTTCCATTTTGCAAGATTTTCTGGAGTAGGTGCATATTCTTTGCAAAACTCAAGATAATATTCTTCGTCTGGCTCTACACCGTCATAATTCAAAGCTTGAACTCTTAAACTCCATGCAATATCACGGTCACAGCAATAATGGTCTATATCAAGCTGTGTCCAATCAGCAGGGAATGTGTCAATATAGTTAATCTCTGGTTCATTCACAAAAGCCAAAATTTGAGTTTTAAGGACTTTTAATTCTTCAACCATACCATTCATCAAATCTCGTGATTTCATCACTGTGCGATTAAATTTTTGGCGTATACGGCTATATCCAGCATGAATTGTAGGCTCAATATTTAAACCTTGCCGCTTATAAGACCTATGGTCAATGCTTGTATTAAACTCTTTAAGCCTTTCATTGCAAGTATTTGCCCACTTTTCTCTCCATATTTCAGCATTTTTAGGATTATTCCAATTTGTTGATTCTGTAAGTTCACGCTTCCACATTTTTCGACCATGCGAACCAATCTTTTGATTACCTTGTCCGTCAAGTATAGGAATACGTTTACCTAATTCATCTAAAGCGTATGTTTTCCTTTCTTTTGAGCCCCAAGCGCCTTTTTCAGTTAAAGGTCTTGTGGTGAGCAAAATATGAGCGTGTGGATTGTGTTGATCAAAGTGAATAGCCATATCAGCACACATCCCCTCATCAACAAATGTTGATTGAACATAGTCACGTAAAAGTGACTTGTTTTCATCAGCTGACAGCTCCGCTGGAAGTGCGAGGATAATTCTGCGTGACAATTGAGCATTAGAATTTTTCTCGACCAATTCAACAGAGTTCCAAAGTTCCTGTGGATTTTGGAATTTAGATGGAGCATTTTTCGGAAGCAAAATCTCACTGTGAATTGGTTCATCTTGCTTATAACGTGAGTAGTCAAATGTTTCGCCGAAACTTTCACTTTTGAATTTGCTTCGGTGAATATAAGCAGATGAATTTACGGCACTTTTGCCGTTGGATTTTGAAACTATTGAAATGTTCATACTGAAT
>NZ_CP128648.1 GCF_030644205.1 Mogibacterium neglectum | reverse complement strand
ATTCTTTTCTTACGCTCATTTAATCACCTTTCTTTGTACGATATTTGTACGTATTTTATATGTGTCTGATACATACGTCAATATTTTATTACGATATTCGTACGGAAATCGTATGTCTACGGTATGTATCTAGCATAAAATGTGCAAGCACATAAAACCGTTGGCACTGCCAACGTAGCACGCTCCGTGCTATCAGTTTTCCCTTATGCTCTTTATTAACATTTACACAGAAAAAGTACAGTCTTGACAAGTCAGCCCTTTAGTAGTACATTGTACTACTAAAGGATTTAAGTAACGAGAGGGTTTAAGGAGAATTGACTATGGCATTTTCAATAAGATTAACGAGCGAAGAAAAGGGTTTAGCAGAGAGCTACGCAAAAGTTCATGCAATTTCTTTAGGCGAAGCTTTTAAGAGGGCTTTATTTGAACGTATCGAAGATGAGTATGACCTAGCTATAGCCGAAGAGGCTTATTCAGACTACGTAAATAGTGGCTGCAAAACTACACCTGTTTCTGATTTTTGGAGGGAAATTGATGAATAGTTACAGCCTTGAGTTATCCGAACGCTTCAAGAAAGAGTTTAAAAAACTAGATAAATATACTCAAAAAATTTTACGAGGATGGATTGAAAAGCACCTTATAAACACAACAGAGCCTCGTGCATTTGGCAAAGGATTGACAGGTAACCGAAATGGACATTGGAGATACAGAATAGGAGATTATCGACTTATTTGTATGATTGACGATAACAAGCTTATAATTCTAGCTTTGACAGTTGGTCATCGTAGAGACATTTACAAAAGATAAAAAATCACGGTATATCGCCACCGTAAGTGCGAACCATAAAAGTATAAAATCCCCCCTGGAAGGATATTCCCAAGGGGGATTTTATTTACAAGCTTTGTATTTAATTATTTGCTTTTTTATGTGTTTCTTGTCATTTGCATTTACAGCATCTACCCACTATGTGTGACAATCAGTGAATATTTGTATTAGAAATACCTTAATATACCCACATAGAAAATTACTAATGCACATACAACTACAATTATGACATTCAATAAAGATAATTTTTCCCTGTTTGCAATAACAAGCGGTATAAATGATACAAGGTATAATGTAGCTCCTATAATTCGGTTACCATCAATTAAAAAATATACCCCCGTAGCAGTTAAAATAATATGTAAATATTTAGATATTTCACAGAGATTGTTTTTTTCTTTGTCTAAATTGTTCATAAATAATATTCTCTTTCCATTAAAGTAACGTTATGCATAATAATATTTTGTGATAGTACGTTTTAATGAATTAAAATTATATCCTTTATAAATTTTTATTACGCACTTTAAATATTGTGGCGATTTTGAATAATTATAAAGATATTGCTTAAAAGAATACCAACCTATCCCATTGCTATATACTACTGAAACAACAGCGGCTAAAGCAGCAACTGGTACACTAGAAGCCGTAGCGACGGCTACTACTGCATATAATGCCGCAAATCCTGTATCTTTAGTCCAATGGAATCTATCTTCCCTATAACGTATTTGTTTCCATTTTCCCGCAGCAGCTAATTTATCTGAATTAGCAATAGAAATTCCTTCATGCTTTTCAACTCTAACTTGTTCATTATTAATAAATACGCTTCCATCAGCAGTATTTAAAGTTACTTGATCTATTTTCCCATTTTCTTCAAATACTAGCACATGTTTACTACCACAATTTTTAATTGTTATGTAGGAGTAGATATTGCTTTTAAGATTTACTTTATACACTAAATTTCCATTAGAATTAACACTAATTTCTTTTATAGCATTAGCAGGTATAGCAACACTACTTAATATTTTTGAACTAGTAATAACTTCATTTTTTGATATATTATGATTATTTGATTTTTCAGTCAATAGTTGAATATCTTTGGCATTTTTAAGCTTAATAGCTTCATTACCACCTCTTTCATCTTCTGTTGCAAAAGCTGTCATCGGCATAGAAAACACAATAAAAATCATCAAGCATAATGAAATAATACTAACTTTTTTTAATTTAAGTTTCATAAAGCACCTCCTAACATCTTCTAATGAAAGTTAAACATCTTTAATTTAATCTTAAGTAGCAAAACTTACTTTGTCAATAAAATAACTTATTTTATACAAAGAAGATCAGTTTAGGAATTAGCGAATTTTGAATTGTAATAGTGTTTATGAATATACTATTCTGTAGTACAAATACAGGGGCATCATCTATGATATGGGGCATATTGAATGATCAAAAAACTTTTTTTCGAATTTTTCTTACCCAATTAATTAAAACTGGCTTAATAAAACAAAATACTACTGCTATTATCTGTTTTAAAAATTCTGTATAAATAATCTTTAAAAGAATATCTACCATTAATTTACTCTCCTTTGTCAGGATTAAAATTAAGAATGATAAAACATATTTTCTATCATAGAACATGATTATTTGCTCTATAATGTATTTACAACTTTTTATTTTACTTTTCGCCTACTCCACAACAAACAAGAAAGCAGCTAGATTAACCTAGTTGCTTTCTTGTTTATCTCTTAAATCTGATATTTGTTGCTTAAAATGCATTTCCGTGGACTTCGCTCTAAAGTTTTCCTTATACTCTTCAGTAACTGAAATCTCCTTGTTTCTCATTCGCTCAAACAGCTTTCTTTTTTTCAAAATCTCATTTTCTTTTTTTAGTTTAAATACCTCTCTCTTTAATTCATCTATCTGCTTTTTCTTGTCATCGAGTTGTTGTTCTAACAAACCATTTATTTCCTGTTCTATTTGATAGTTACCGTTAATTTTCCCTAATTGTTTTAAATTATCTATTTTCTCAGATTCCGCTTTATTTGCTCTAGCTGTTTCAGATTCTAATAAAGATTCTCTATATTTTGCTTCAGCAAGCATTGGAAGTGCTTTATTTAATTGTTCCTGTAAATCAATAATCTTTTGTTGGGCTTCAATTAATGCCTTGCGTGCTTCAAAATCTTCAATAACTTCAACAGGCTGGGGAAAAGGATATATTTTTTCTAATTCAGCAACTGCAAATTCATCTAATTCTACTTTGCCTTTACTTCTTCCAGTATGATTCTTAAAGACATCACTATGTCTTTTTATGTATTGTATTACGGTTCCATATTTTACATTTCTACCTTGGATAAACTCTTGTATTTTCAATGCTTTAAACCTCTTAATTCTACATGTATTATACATGTAGTGTACATTGTATAATTACACGTGTCAAATACTTGAAAATACAAGGATTTAATCGCAAACACCGCTTCGCCTGCTTTGCGGTTATTCATTCCACCACTTCCTAATAGTTTTAGGGTCTAAACCTGTATCTCTATGGCAGTCTATTTTTTTCCCTGTTGTGTTATTCTTTCGCCACTCTAAAACAATCTCTTTTTTAGGATTTCTACCGTTTCCCTTTCGCCATCCATTTTCATCTTCATAATTTAAATCTCTGGCAAAGCGAGCTATTTTTAAATGTTGTGCTTGCTTTCTACCATTCCGCTTATTTATTGGAATATTAAGCCCACTTATTTTTTCAATCTCTGCCCTAGGGAAAGTAATAAAACTTTCCTGATAAAAATTTAATGCGTTTTCAATATCGTCATCAGAAAAATCATCCTGTAAGTTATTCATAATATCTTTTAGCTCATATGCATCTTTTCGCAATTCATCTTCGCTAATTCCACATTTAACAGCATAGCTTGCTAAAGCAGCTATACAGAAATATCTATGTCCAACACGTAAATCAGGATCGGTCTTTATCTTATTTATCCACCAAT
Organism: Mogibacterium neglectum; assembly: GCF_030644205.1. Lineage (NCBI taxonomy): Bacteria > Bacillati > Bacillota > Clostridia > Peptostreptococcales > Anaerovoracaceae > Mogibacterium > Mogibacterium neglectum. The sequence continues at coordinate 1,326 of NZ_CP128648.1, read as the reverse complement.
CATACAAATCACGCTTTATTAACCATCGTCCATTACGCCTCTCTCCTTTCACAATGCGTTTCTCGTACCATTCAGGATATTTCTTTTTCGCTTGTTCAAGCGTTAATGAACTTTCATAGTCTAATGATTTTATGCTGTATTCTTCACCTACAAATTGATTAAGATATTCAATATTAACCTTTTCTCCAGTTCGATATGCTGTAACCCTATGTATTTTGTCTTTACAGCAACTGCCAACCATTCTAAATCCTTGAAAAACACCTTGATATTGGCGATTTTCTACATGTATTCTACTTGTATATTTATTCCATATAAGCCTTGTAATCTCATGCTTTAGAGCATTTAACCTCTTGTGAATTGACTTATACAGCGGAATTGGATTTTGAAAAAGATAATAAAGGTGAAGCCCAAAACCACTATTAATAATGTAGGTTGCCCTTGGGAAATGTGGGTTATCTAATCGCCCTAGTATCCAACGAAGCTGTTCTTCACCAACATCATCTAAATCAAACACCATACCATACAGCAAAGACGCATTATATGCACTTCTTCTCTTTCCAAAATATGCAATAGGGGATAGTAAAACAAAATCATCATCAACATGACTTTTAATTTCTTCTAAATCATCAAAAATCAGCTGATTTTGACCCTTTCTATCTTTTATAGAACAAAGAATTCCATTAGCTTTTCCTTGTTCATATTCACCAGAATTTTCAAAAGAACCAATAGGGAATACATCCCTATAAAATTCCATATACGTAACTTTAGTTCCATATTCATTCAAAAGCTTTTCTTTTATCTGATATTCAGTAAGCATAACTATGACTCCATAACTAGGGGGCTTATATTATCAATATATTTTTTCCCTATTTTAACACAAAGAAATATCCCCGTATACCTAGGGGACTTATATTATCAATACATAAAACTGTACATCTTAATAAATTATAAAACAGTCACTTCTGACTGTCAAAATGGCACATCTGTTCTAGGAGCTTATATCCTACTGTTACGTATATGCCTATATGGCTCATATTTCCTCTTTAAACAAGGAACCTCTCTTTTGCTATAAGACAGGTCATTTTTCTAATTTATTTGCTAAAAAGCGAAATTTTTACGGATAAAGATCATAATCATCATAACTATGTGTAATGTATTCTTTTTTCTCAAGTACTTCAATCACTTTTCTAGCAATAACATCTGCATCAGCTTGCATTGTCATCACACCTTCTCTAAGTAGATATCTTAAAACCTGTGCGTCTGTTCTAAATCCATGTCTATCTTTAATTATTTCAAAACGTTCTACATCTTTCTCGTCAAGACGAA